>NZ_JAMYQN010000001.1:0-20000 GCF_040320905.1 Mesorhizobium sp. M0590 | reverse complement strand
TGAAACATCTAAGTACCCGTAGGAAAGGACATCAACCGAGACTCCGGAAGTAGTGGCGAGCGAACCCGGACCAGGCCAGTGGCGATGATGAGACAAGCGGAACCTTCTGGAAAGTAGGGCCATAGTGGGTGACAGCCCCGTACGCGTAATGCAAATCATCGTCCTCGAGTAAGGCGGGACACGTGAAATCCTGTCTGAAATTGGGGGGACCACCCTCCAAGCCTAAGTACTCGTGCATGACCGATAGCGAACTAGTACCGTGAGGGAAAGGTGAAAAGCACCCCGACAAGGGGAGTGAAAGAGTACCTGAAACCGATTGCCTACAAACAGTGGGAGCCCGCAAGGGTCACCACGTACCTTTTGTATAATGGGTCAGCGACTTAGTGTGACGAGCAAGCTTAAACCGATAGGTGTAGGCGCAGCGAAAGCGAGTCTGAACAGGGCGTTCAGTTCGTCGCATTAGACCCGAAACCGAGTGATCTAGCCATGAGCAGGTTGAAGGTAAGGTAACACTTACTGGAGGACCGAACCCATAACTGTTGCAATAGTTCGGGATGACTTGTGGCTAGGGGTGAAAGGCCAATCAAACTCGGAAATAGCTGGTTCTCCGCGAAATCTATTTAGGTAGAGCGTCGACCGAATACCCCAGGGGGTAGAGCACTGGATGGGCTAGGGGTCCTCACCGGATTACCAAACCTAACCAAACTCCGAATACCTGGGAGTAATAGTCGGCAGACACACGGCGGGTGCTAACGTCCGTCGTGAAAAGGGAAACAACCCTGACCTACAGCTAAGGTCCCCAAGTTATGGCTAAGTGGGAAAGGATGTGAGGATCCCAAAACAACCAGGATGTTGGCTTAGAAGCAGCCATCATTTAAAGAAAGCGTAACAGCTCACTGGTCTAAATAAGGGTCTTTGCGCCGAAAATGTAACGGGGCTAAAGCCATACACCGAAGCTTAGGGTTTGCAGCAATGCAAGCGGTAGCGGAGCGTTCTGTAAGCTGATGAAGCCATACCCGTGAGGGGTGGTGGAGGTATCAGAAGTGCGAATGCTGACATGAGTAACGTAAGGGGAGTGAGAGACTCCCCCGCCGAAAGTCCAAGGGTTCCTGCTTAAAGCTAATCTGAGCAGGGTTAGCCGGCCCCTAAGTCGAGGCAGAAATGCGTAGACGATGGGAACCACGTTAATATTCGTGGGCCTGGAGGAAGTGACGGATCATTGAGGTAGTCCAATCTTATCGGATTGAAAGGGCTGCTGCGTGGTTCCAGGAAATAGCTCCTCCTTATAGACCGTACCCGAAACCGACACTGGTGGACTGGTAGAGTATACCAAGGCGCTTGAGAGAACTATGCTGAAGGAACTCGGCAAATTGCACGCGTAACTTCGGAAGAAGCGTGACCCTTTCATGCGCAAGCATGGGAGGGTGGCACAGACCAGGGGGTAGCGACTGTTTATCAAAAACACAGGGCTCTGCGAAGTCGCAAGACGACGTATAGGGTCTGACGCCTGCCCGGTGCTGGAAGGTTAAGAGGAGGGGTGCAAGCTCTGAATCGAAGCCCCAGTAAACGGCGGCCGTAACTATAACGGTCCTAAGGTAGCGAAATTCCTTGTCGGGTAAGTTCCGACCTGCACGAATGGCGTAACGACTTCCCCGCTGTCTCCAGCATAGACTCAGTGAAATTGAATTCCCCGTGAAGATGCGGGGTTCCTGCGGTTAGACGGAAAGACCCCGTGCACCTTTACTATAGCTTTACATTGGCATTCGTAGTGGCATGTGTAGGATAGGTGGTAGGCTTTGAAACCTGGGCGCCAGCTCAGGTGGAGCCACCCTTGAAATACCACCCTTATCACTATGGATGTCTAACCGCGGCCCGTTATCCGGGTCCGGGACAATGTATGGTGGGTAGTTTGACTGGGGCGGTCGCCTCCTAAAGAGTAACGGAGGCGCGCGATGGTGGGCTCAGAACGGTCGGAAATCGTTCGCTGAGTGCAATGGCATAAGCCTGCCTGACTGCGAGACTGACAAGTCGAGCAGAGACGAAAGTCGGTCATAGTGATCCGGTGGTCCCGCGTGGAAGGGCCATCGCTCAACGGATAAAAGGTACGCCGGGGATAACAGGCTGATGACCCCCAAGAGTCCATATCGACGGGGTTGTTTGGCACCTCGATGTCGACTCATCGCATCCTGGGGCTGGAGCAGGTCCCAAGGGTATGGCTGTTCGCCATTTAAAGCGGTACGTGAGTTGGGTTCAGAACGTCGTGAGACAGTTCGGTCCCTATCTGCCGTGGGTGTAGGAATATTGAAAGGATCTGTCCCTAGTACGAGAGGACCGGGATGGACGGATCTCTGGTGGACCTGTTGTGGCGCCAGCCGCATAGCAGGGTAGCTATATCCGGACGGGATAACCGCTGAAGGCATCTAAGCGGGAAACCCACCTTAAAACGAGTATTCCCTGAGAACCGTGGAAGACGACCACGTTGATAGGCCGGGTGTGGAAGAGCGGCAACGCTTGAAGCTTACCGGTACTAATAGTTCGATCGGCTTGATCGTTCTCATTCCTAATGCCCATTTCTGGTGACAATCCTTGGATTGCGCCGAGATGGATGGCACAGAAAACAGCTTCTCGAGCAACGTGCGTTTTGCCGACCTGGTGGTTATGGCGGAGCGGCTGCACCCGATCCCATTCCGAACTCGGCCGTGAAACGCTCCAGCGCTGATGGTACTTCGTCTCAAGACGCGGGAGAGTAGGTCGCTGCCAGGTCTGCCAAGCGCACGTTGTTTAATCTTCTCCTTACGAACAGGCCCGCCAACGGGATATCGGGCCGCGCAAGCGGCCTTTTCATTTGGCGGAAGCTTGAATCCAGTGAGCCAAGGCTTACTTCTAGGGTTGACGCGGGGTGGAGCAGCCCGGTAGCTCGTCAGGCTCATAACCTGAAGGTCACAGGTTCAAATCCTGTCCCCGCAACCAAATTCGAAAACGGCCCGCCTTGTGCGGGCCGTTTTCGTTTTGCTGGCCGATTGGTTCGATCCCCGTCAGGGACTCGCACGAAGCAGACACAGCGAGACACCAAGGCAGGTCCAGCCCCCGCAAAAACCCCGGTAGCCTTACAGCGCCGGGGTTTTTTTGTTTTGGGGCGTGCTGCCAAACACCGAAGCTCGCGCGCCGCGACGAAGTTCCACGTCCTGCCGGCACCTGAATGTGCTGCATGGATGCAGCTCTAGCCGGCATCCCGGTTGGTCAAGGCGATGTGGCAGCAGCCGGAACCGTGGCCCGGCGTCCAGGTGACGTTGTCGAAGCGCACTCCGGTGGCCTCGAACAGGCCGCGGTCGAAGGCGCCGGCGATTCGGCAGAGCGTGGCGAGCTTCTCGTCGCCGACGCCGGCTTCGACCCAGGCGTCCTTCAGCGGACAGCGCTTGACCTTGAAGGCGATGCGGCCTTGGCTGCGTTCGACGTCGGTCGGATACATGCGGCCGCCATCCGGGCTGACGGCCAGGAACGCCTCGCCGATCGCCGGTGCATCGTTCGGGCCGAAATCGGCAAAGGCCGCCGCCGCAACCTCCTTGCCGCGTTGTTCGATTATACGGATCATAATCGCCTCGGCTTTTTCCGCGCCCAACTCCGCGGTTAGCTCGTCGAGGAACAGACGATAGAGATCGGCGCGGTTGCGGAAGGCGGAATCGAGTTCGCGCGACAGTTTTTCGGCTCGGGCTTCGGCGTCGGTCATGATGCGTCCTGTTCGAGCCTTGACAGTCTTGGCGCTGCCGCTACCAGCGCCTTGCCGATCGCGGATTGCGGCGCGTCGATGACGGTGCGGGCATCGCCGCTCTCGGCAATCCGCCCGGCGTCCAGAATGGCCATGCGGTGGGCGATGGCACGGACGACGCCGAGATCGTGCGAAATGAATAGATAGGCGATGCGCTCCTCGCGTTGAAGGTCGAGCAGCAGTTGCAGGATCTGCGCACGAACCGAAACGTCGAGCGCCGACACGGCCTCGTCGAGCACGACCAGCGACGGTTTCGTGGCGATGGCGCGGGCGATTGCAACGCGCTGGCGCTGACCGCCGGAAATTTCGTGAATGGCGCGGCCGGCGAGACCGGGGCTGAGGCCGACGCGTTCCAGCAGAGCTGCAATACGGCGCGGGCGCTCGGGGCCAGAGGCAATGTGATGGATGCGCAAGGGGTCGTCGAGCACACGCGCGACTGTGGCGCGTGGGTTCAAGGCGGCGAGCGGATCCTGAAACACCATCTGAAGACGGGCGCGCCGGCCGCGCAAGGCAGCGCCGTTCAGCGACAGGAAATCGCTGCCTTCAAATTCGATACGGCCGGTATCGAATTCGATGAGCCGGAGCACTAGACGAGCTATCGTCGACTTGCCGCTGCCGGAAGGTCCGGCTAGCGCCAGCGTCTCGCCGGGGTCGATGTGGAAGGAAACGTCGTCGACCGCGGCGATGATCTTGCCGCCGCGACTGTATCGTTTGGTCAGGCCGGAAACGGCGAGCAGCGGGTCGGTCATGTTCGCCGCAACAGCGGCTCGGCGTCGAGGCCGAGATGAGCGTCAAGCAGCACACGAGTGTATGCGTGACGCGGCGCATTGACGATTTGGGCTGTCGAACCGAGCTCGAGCAGCTCGCCATGCCGGAACACCGCGATGCGCTCCGCAAGCTCAGCGGCCAGCGCAATGTCGTGGCTGATGAACAGCAGCGTCATACCGTCCTCGGCCACCAGTCGCCGGATCAGCCCGACGATCTCGGCCTGCACGATCGTATCCAGCGCGCTGGTCGCCTCGTCGGCGATCAGCAGTTTCGGACCGGCAGCAATCGCCGCGGCGATCGCCACACGCTGCTTCTGGCCGCCGGAGAGCTGGTGCGGGAAGGCGCAGAGGGCAGCGTCCGGATCGGGCAGGCGGACGCGCTCGAGCAGGGTTTTTGCCTTGGCATAGGCGTCTCGCCAACTGAGGCTGAGATGAGTGCACGCGACTTCCGCGATCTGCTTGCCGATTGGCATCACCGGGTCGAGACTTGCGGATGGGTCCTGGAAAATGAAGCCGATGTCACGGCCACCGATTGGAGCATGGTCGCGAAGGCTTGCAGGTTGGCGTCCCGTCGCACCCCCCTCTGTCCTGCCGGACATCTCCCCCTCAAGGGGGGAGATTGCACTTTCATCTCTGCCTTCGCCAATCACCGAAGCTGGCGGAAAGGAACCGGCTGCGGAACTGCCGATCTCCCCCCTTGAGGGGGAGATGTCCGGCAGGACAGAGGGGGGTGCCTTGGCACCAAACATTGGTGGCGGGCGCAAGAGCCAATCGATGCGGCCTTCGATCCTGGCGGTGGCCGGCAGCAGGTCGGCAATGGCCAGCGCCAGCGTGCTCTTGCCCGAACCGCTTTCACCGATGATGGCAAAGCGCTCGCCGGCGGTGATGTCGAAGCCGACATTCTTCAGCGCCGCTACCTCGGCGCCGTCACGGCGATAGGTCACCGTCAGATTGCGGATCGAAGCAAGCGCCGTCACGACAGGCTCCTCCTCATCGCCGTGGTCTCGACGACGCCTTCGCCGGCGAGATAGACGCCGAGCACGGTGAGCACGAGCGCTACGCCCGGAATGATCGACAGGAAGGGCGCGGTGCGCAGCACGGCGCGGCCTTCGGCGATCATGCCGCCCCAGGTAACCCGGTTGGGATCGCCGAGGCCGAGAAAGGACAATGCCGCTTCGGTGAGAATCGCCGCGGCGACGATCACCGACGACAAAGCCATTACCGGCGGCAGCGCATTGGGGAGCACCTCCCGAAAGGCGATCTCCAACGGATGCATGCCGATGACGCGGGCGCCGGCAACAAAATCGCGCTCGCGGATCGACAGCACTTCGGCCCGCGCCACGCGTGCCGGTCCGGTCCAGGCGCCAAGCGCGATCGCCGCGACGACGACGCCGAGCGACGGCCCGACAATGCTCACGAAAGCCAAAGCCAGCAGGAAGGCTGGCACGGTCTGGAACGCGTCGGCGATGCGCATCAGCATCTCGTCGACAACGCCGCCAGCAAAACCGGCCAACGTGCCGATTATGGCGCCGACGGCAAGGGCGACGGCTGCTGCTGCCAGCCCGACCGCCAGCGAGGTGCGGGCGCCGTGGAGAAGCTCGGCTAGCACGTCGCGGCCGAGCCGGTCGGTGCCGAGCGGCAGCGACCAATCCTGGAAGGGCGGCAGCAATGCCGGTCCGGCAATCGCCTGCGGATCGCCGGGAAAGAACAAAGGCGCGGCAAAAACCATGGCAAACAGCGCCGCCAGGATGACCGCGCCGGCGACAGCCTCCGGCGTGCGCAGGAAGCGGGCAAGCGGACTCATGCGCTGGCCTCACTGGCGCCGACGCGCGGATCGAGGAAGACGTAGGCGATGTCGACGAGAACGTTGATGATGACGACCAGGACAGCGCTGGTGAGAATAATGCCGAGCAGTAGTGGGGTATCCCGCGCGGCCACCGCTTCCTGCGCCAGTCGGCCGAGGCCGGGGACGGAAAAGACGCTCTCGATCACGACGCTGCCGCCCAACATCTGCGCGGATTGCAGGCCGAGCATGGTGACCAGCGGCAACAGCGCGTTACGGGCGACGTGAGCGAGCACGATGCGACGGCGGGAAAGTCCCCTGGCACGGGCGGCCAGCACAAAGTCCTGTCGCCACACCTCGGCCATGCCGGCGCGCGTCATGCGCAGATAGAGCGCGAGATAAATGAAGCCGAGCGCCGAAACCGGCAGGACGAGATGGCGGGCGATATCGGCGGCGCGATCGAGGCCGGTCCTGGCCGAGACGATACTCTCGATGCCGCCGATCGGAAACCAGCGCAGGTCGACGGCGAAGACAATGATCAGCACAAGCCCGAGCCAGAAGCCCGGCACGGCATAGAGCGCCAGCGAGCCGATGGACAGGAAACGATCACGGAAGCTGCCGGGTCTGGCGCCGGCATAGATGCCGAGCGCCGAGCCGAGGCCGAAGGAGAGCGCGGTGGCGCTCCCCATCAACAGAAGCGTGTTGGGCAGGCGCTCGAGGACGACTTCGCGGATCGGCCGCGAAAAGGTGACCGACTGGCCAAGGTCGAGATGCAGCAGCGCCCAAAGGTAATTGGCCAGCCGCGTCAGCTCAGACTGGTCGAGCCCCCAGCGGTGACGCAACAGCTCGATCATGCCGGCGTCGCCGCCGGTCGAGACGATATAGGCATCGACCGCGTCGCCGGGAGCGGCTTCGAGCAGCAGGAAGGTGCCAATGACGACAATCAGCAGCACGAAGATGCTGCCGACGAGACGGCGGCGAAGGAGGATGACGGCGCGGGTCATGGCGCAACGCCGATAGGAGAGCCAAGTCTTCGGTGCCGCGCTCTACGGCGCCCCCCTCTGTCCTGCCGGACATCTCCCCCACAAGGAGGGAGATTGGCAGTTTCGGCGTTGCCGGCCGTCTTGCAACGCTGGAGATTGGCAAAAGCGACAATGACAGCCGATCTCCCCGCTCGTGGGGGAGATGCCAAGTGGTGGCAAAGAGGGCAGGACAGAGGGGGGCGCGAAAAAGCTCTCATCGCTGAAGCTGAGCACCCACACAAGCGGCGCGCAAGTCTGAAGAGACTTCCTTACCCCTCCAGCCAAGTGTCCGCCCAGTTCGATACCGCCCAGCGCGGGTTGTTGGCGATGTTGTTGACCGTATCGCGGGCGACGCTGATGAAACTCCATTCGGCGACGTTGATCAGTGGCAGGTCGGCGGCAACTTTTCTCTGGAACTCCTTGTAGAGTTCGGTGCGGGCGGCGGTGTCGAGCGTCTCCGATGCCTTGGCGATCAGGGCGTCGAGATCGGCATTCTTGTAGCCACCCTGGTTGGAGAAGGGCACGCCGTCGGGAATACCGCTCTGCACCAGGATGGTGGTCGAGATCGCCGGATCGCCGCGGAACACCGGCGGCCCGACCGCAAGGTCGAAGGCGTGGTCGGTGTAGACAGCCTTGATATGCGCGGCAGAGTCGTTGTTGACCAGTTGGGCGTCGATGCCGATGGCTGCGAGCGCCTGGCGCAGATAGTCGCCGAACTGCTTGGTTTCGTTGAAGTAGGGCGCCGGTAGCAACCTCAGTGAAAAGCGCTTGCCGTCATCGCCCCGGCTGTAGCCGGCCTCGTCAAGCAAGGCGTTGGCCTTGGCGACGTCGAAGGCGTAGGTCGGCACGTCGGCGGTGTAGAATTGCGGGTCGTTTTTCGGCACCGGGCC
Source organism: Mesorhizobium sp. M0590 (assembly GCF_040320905.1). Taxonomy (NCBI): domain Bacteria; kingdom Pseudomonadati; phylum Pseudomonadota; class Alphaproteobacteria; order Hyphomicrobiales; family Phyllobacteriaceae; genus Mesorhizobium; species Mesorhizobium sp. M0590. Next base: position 11,772 of record NZ_JAMYQN010000001.1, on the reverse strand, counting down.
AGTGGCGGTGGCGGCATAGCCAAGGAATACCGTCTTGACGACGAAATCCTTGTCGATAGCGTGAGCGATCGCCTGGCGTACTTTCAGGTCGGCCAGCTCCTTGCGGCGATGATTGATCTCGACGACGAGCTGGTAGGTCAGCCCTTCATAACCCTTGGTGATCACCTTGAGACCGGGCACTTTGGAGATGCGGTCGAGATCGGCCAGGGGCACGGCGGAGAAGGCGGCGAGCTGGATCTCTTCGGCTTCCAGGGCGCTGGCCGCCGACGTGCGGTCCGGCAGCACCTGATAGATGATCTCGCCGAGATAGGGCTCGTCCTTGCCCCAATAGTCGGTGTTCTTCTCCAGCCGGTAATATTCGCCGGGCTTGTGTTCGGCAAATTTGAACGGTCCGGTGCCGACCGGGGCGTTGTTGGCCGGGTTGTCCTCGATCTTTCCGGTCTCATAGATGTGCTTGGGCACCACGCTGCTCAGCGCCGGCAAGGCGTTGCGGATCAGCTGGAACGGTGTCGGCTTGGCGAATTTGAACACGGCGGTGGTTTCGTCCGGCGTGTCGACCGCCTCCAGATCCTTGAACACGGTGCGGCCGAGATTCTGCAGCGGCTTCCAGACCTGCAGCGCCGAGAAGGCGACATCGGCTGAGGTGAATGGCTTCCCATCATGCCATTTGACGCCCTCGCGCAGCTTGAACGTCACCGACAGGCCGTCGGCGGCACCTTCCCAGCTGAGCGCCAGCCGTGGCTCGAGCCCGTCCTTGCCGCCGAAGGAGGCCTCGGCCAAGGTTTCCACGATCTTGCTCGAGATGAAGAAGACGCCGTTCGAGGCGACAATCGCCGGATTGAGGTTGCGCGGCTCGGAATCGGCGGCGACAACCAGTCGTCCGCCCTTTCTCGGCGTCTGCGCCGAGCCGATCGTCGGCATGGCGGTGGAGGCCAACAGCAATGCCGAACCGGCCAGCATTGTACGTCTGGAAATGGTGAACTCTGGCATGATCGAACTCCGTCCTCTCCGCGGCCCCGGCCGGGTCCGCCGTACCCCTCGGACGCTCGTAAGCATCCTGCAAAGCTGATTATGGGCCTTGTGCGGGGTTTCGCCAAAGACGGAATTGGCGCATCTCTACGTGGCTTTGAAATTTCCGTCCGCTGGACCAGTTGTACAGAAAACGGTTCGACGCGCGGTTCTAGCAGGACCAGACTGGAGTAAAGTGCAGCAGGTGGAGCAGCTTTTGGGGCTGGTTCGCCCGTTCTGGCTGGACCAGATCGGGCAAAATGATGCAGATTTAAGCATAGCCGAGGTTCAGAGCCGGAAAAGCCGGTGCCGGCGAGCGGCCGGCTAAGGGATTTCAGGGAGAGAGACATGAACATTGCCCCAGGCAAGAATGCCGACGGCAGCGTGCCGTTCGACCAGGCCAGGGTGGACGGGCTGATGGAGGAGGCCGGCATCGACGTGCTGCTCGCCACCTCCAAGCACAACACGCAATATCTGCTTGGCGGCTACAAGTTCATCTTCTTCGCCGCCATGGATGCAATCGGCCACAGCCGTTATCTGCCTGTCGTCGTCTATGAGAAAGGTGGGCCGGAGCATGCCGCCTATATCGGCAACCGCATGGAAGGCGGCGAGCACCAGAATCATCCGTTCTGGACGCCGACACTGCATGCCGCCTCCTGGGGTACGCTCGATGCCGCCAATCTGGCGGTCGAGCATTTGCGAAAGATCGGCAAGGGCAATGCCCGCATCGGCATCGAGCCCGCCTTCCTGCCGTCCGACGCCTATATGCTGATCCGCAACGCGCTGCCGGATGCCAAGCTGATCGATGCGACTGATATGCTGGAGCGCATGCGGGCAATCAAAACCGAGGCGGAGCTGGAAAAGCTGCGCATCGCTTCGGAGCTGATCACCGATTCCATGCTGGCGACCATCGGCTGGGCACGCGAAGGCACGACCAAGAGCGAGATCATCGAACAGCTCAGGCGCGAGGAGACCAATCGCGGCGCGCATTTCGAATATTGCCTGTTGACGCTAGGCTCCAGCCACAACCGCGCCGCCTCGCCGCAGGCGTGGAGGAAGGGCGAGGTGATGTCGATCGATTCCGGCGGCAACTACCACGGCTACATCGGCGATCTTTGCCGCATGGGCGTGCTGGGCGACCCTGACGCCGAACTCGAGGATCTGCTGGCCGAGATCGAGACAGTGCAGCAGGCGGCCTTCTCCAAGGTCAAGGCGGGCACGCTGGGCGGTGACATGATTTCTCATGCCGAAGGCGTTCTGAAGAAATCCAAGGTTGCGGCCTATACTGATTTCTTCGCGCATGGCATGGGGCTGATCACGCATGAAGCGCCGTTCCTGATGACCAACCATCCGGTGACCTATGAAGGCACCTATGCCGCAAAGCCGCTGGAGAAGAATATGGTGCTTTCGGTCGAGACGACCATGCTCCACCCGACGCGCGGCTTCATCAAGCTGGAGGACACGGTGGCGGTGACCGATGCCGGTTACGTCATGTTCGGCGATCGGGGCCGGGGCTGGAACAGGGGCGGGGGTTAGGCGCTTCTATCTCACTTCCCGCCCGGCGGCAGCAGCCTGAAATCCGGCAGGTCGCGCAACGCCAGTTCCGGCCCGGCCGGCGAATAGACGACGAAAAGCTGCATCGGCCCGTCGCCGGTATTGAGCGTCGAGTGGAAGCGGCTTTCCGGCACATAGATGGTGCAGCCGGGGCCGACTTTCTCGACGACCGGGTTGCCTTTCTCGTCTTCGACCATCTGCTCGCCATTGCCTGAGATGACAAAGATGATCTCCTCCGCACCCGGATGGTTATGACGCGTATGGCCTTTGCCTGACGGTAGGTCGACGACACCACCGGAAAATCGCTTTGCGCCGTTCACTTCGGGAGCGACCGTCAGCGACAGCCTGCCCCAGTCGAAGCCGAAGGCGCTGACGTCTTTTGGATATACGAATACCTTGCTGTTGTCGGTCATCGTCCCACCTTTCTTTTTGCTGGTCTCTACGCAGCGCCGAACGTGACGGCCTTGAAATCCGCCGTCTGCCTGGCGATCGAGGCTTCCGCCGGCAGCCGCTCCATCGAACTGGCGCCATAGAACCCGTGCAGGCCCTTGCAGCGCTCGAGAATATATCTGGCGTCGTCCGGCATCGAGATCGGCCCGCCATGGCAAAGCAGGATCATATCCTCGCGCACTGAGCGTGCCGCTTTGGCGATGGCGTCGATCTCGCTCACACAGTCGTCCAGCGATTTAGCCGATGTCGCGCCAATCGAGCCGCCGGTGGTCACCCCCATATGGGCGACGACGATGTCGGCGCCAGCTGTTGTCATGGCGCGCGCCTCGTCTGGGTTGAAGACATAGGGCGTGGTCAACAGGTCGAGTTTGTGAGCCTCGGCGATCATGTCGACCTCGAGCCCGAAGCCCATGCCGGTTTCTTCAAAACTCTGCCGCATCTGGCCGTCGAACAGTCCGATGGTCGGAAAGTTCTGCACACCGGAAAAGCCCATCGTCTTCAACTCGGCCAAAAGCAGCGGCATGATGACGAAGGGATCGGTGCCGTTGACGCCGGCCAGCACCGGCGTCTTCTTCACTACCGGCAGCACTTCGTAGGCCATTTCCTTGACGATCTCGTTGGCGTTGCCATAGGCGAGCAGGCCGGCGGCCGAGCCGCGCCCGGCCATGCGGTAGCGGCCGGAATTGTAGATGATGATCAGGTCGATGCCGCCGGCTTCCTCTGCCTTGGCCGACAGGCCGGTGCCGGCACCGCCGCCGACGATCGGCACGCCGTCCGCGATCATCTTGCGGAATTTCTCCAGGATTTTCTTGCGCGGTATGGCGGCCATGTCTTGGTGTCTCACTGTCTGGCGATGTCGAGGAAGGCCGTTGTGGCAGCCCAGGCGAATTCGGGGTCGTTGATATGAAGCGGCAGGCGCAGCACGCGCCGCGTTTTGGCGGGTTTGATGGTACGCTCGATCGCCTCGAACAAAGCGGCATCGGCTTCAGGGTCGAAGAAGGCGCCGCCTTCAATGTCGAGCGCCGACACGCCTTTCTCCGGAATGAGGAAAAGAACCGGACCCTGGCAGAGGCTCAGCCTTGTACCGATCCATTCGCCGATCGTTCTGCTTTCGTCGGCAGTGGTGCGCATCAGTGTGACGTTTGGATTGTGCTCATAGAACAGCCGGCCGCGATAGCGTTCCGGAATTGTCGGCGGCGCCCAGAAATTGACCATGTCGAGCGCGCCGACCGAGCCGACATAAGGCAGCCCGGTGCGGGCGATGGCGCCAAAGCGATCTTCGGTCGCCGGCAGCACGCCGCCAAGCACCAAGTCGCAGACTTCGGTCGTTGTGATGTCGATGACGCCTGACAACAGGCCGCTGTCGGCCAATTTTTCCATGGTGCGGCCGCCGGTGCCGGTGGCATGAAAGACCATGCAGTCATAAGTCGAACGAAGCTCATCGGCGATCGCGGTCACGCATGGCGTGGTGACGCCGAACATGGTGAGGCCGAGCGACGGTTTGCCCTCGGGCGGCGGCGCCGGCTTTGTCGCCATGCCTGATATCGCCTGGGCGGCGTTGTGCAGCACGACACGCGAAAGCCGGTTGAGGCCGGCCATGTCGGTCACCGACGGCATCATGACGATGTCGGAGACGTCGACGTAAGGCGCGGTGTCACCCGAGGCCAACGTCGAAACCATGATCTTGGGCAGACCGAGCGGCAGCGTGCGCATGCCTGCGGTGATGATCGAGGTGCCGCCACCGCCGCCAATTCCGATAATCCCGGCAATATCGCTGCGCGACTGGACAAACCGGGCAAAGGCGGCAGCCATCGCCGCCACCGCGGTGCCGCGATCGTCGACGCCGAGCACGGCATTGCGACCCTCGGAATGGTGGCTGGCGACCTCGTCTGCCGAAACATCGACCGGCACGGTCGCGCCGCGTGTTCCGATGTCGACACGGGCAATCGAAGCGCCGGTAGCCGCGACCGCATCGGCCAGAAATGCGAGTTCCTCGCCCTTGGTGTCGGCGGTGCCCACCACATAGATGCGCTTCATCGCGTTTCCCCGGTCTTGGGCGTGCTCGGCGCTGCCGCCCCTTTTTGCCCGGCCCTTCGACGGCGCGAAGGGCCATTGCAATTTTTTGAGACACGCGTATCGTATTGACATGAATGTCTCACGTCAACAAGCGGCAATGGACGACGATGCCAGCCAAGGGCCGAACCCCCAAGTAGAGCGCGGGGCCCGCGCGCGCACCAGGCGTCTCATGCTTGAGACGGCGACAAAGCTGATGCAGGCGGGCGCCACGCCCTCCGTCAGCGAGGTGGCGGAGGCAGCGGAGGTCTCGCGCGCCACCGCCTATCGGTATTTTCCGAGCCAAGCGGCGTTGGTGCAGGCGGTGGTCGATGAGGGGCTTGGGCCGATCCTTACGTGGAAATCGAGCTCTGCCGATCCCGAGCGCCGGGTCGCCGACCTGTTCGAGACCGCCATGCCGCGCATCGAGGTCTTCGAAGCGACGTTCAAGGCGGCGCTGAAACTGTCGCTCGACCAGTGGGCGCAGCGACAGGCAGGCACGCTTGACGGCGAACCTGCCTTCACGCGCGGCCATCGCGTCGATCTTTTGAAAGATGCGATCGCGCCACTCAAAGGCCGGTTGCCGCCGCGCGAATTCAAGCGGCTCGCGCAGGCGCTGTCATTGATCTTCGGTGTTGAGGTGCTGATCGTATTGAAGGATATATGGGGATTGGATAGCCGCAGTATGATGTCGGTTGCGCAATGGGCGGCCGGCGCTCTTGTGCGCGCGGCTATGACCGAATCGATGATTGAAGGAGATGGGATCGCGCCGACGACCGCCGTGAGATGACGCCAATCTGGTTCGACCAGATTTTCAACCTGGCTATTCATGCTACTAGCGATGCAGCGGCCCAAGTAAGGCATTCATGTATCAAGGAGTAGGAAAATTCAGGGAAAACAGGCAGATATCGCAGAAGCCAACTTGTCTGCGTGTCCGCCACCGTCCAAGAAAGGGCTTGACGTTCCTCTTAAATTGGTAATACCAGATCAGGACAAATAAAGCGGATCAAAGGTGAAGGCTGAGATCCGTTTCGGTCGAGCGAGGAGGCTCACAGACCGAAACGGTGCCGTCACGGGAGGACTACCAGGGCCGGCCTCGATGCCGGTTCTCATGAACGGTAGAATGCGCACAAGGGAGGAAATCATTATGCGCAAGACAATGACCAGCTTGCTTGCTGGTATCGGCCTAGTGCTCGCCTGCGGAACGTCCGTCTACGCGCAGGAAAAGGAACTTACAATCTTCTGGGCGGAATGGGATCCGGCCAATTACCTGCAGGAACTCGGCAACGAGTACGAGAAGGAAACCGGCGTCAAGATCACGGTGGAAACCACACCGTGGCCCGACTTCCAGACCAAGGCCTTCACGGAGTTCAACGCCCATGGCGACGCCTACGATATGGTCGTCGGCGACTCGCAATGGCTTGGTGCTGGCTCGACCGGTGGCCACTATGTCGACCTGACCGACTTCTTCAACAAGCACAAGGTCGGTGAAGTGATGGCACCGGCCACGGTGAAATACTATGCCGAATATCCGGGCGGCAGCAGCAAGTACTGGGCCATTCCGCTCGAAGGCGACGCCGTCGGCTGGTCCTATCGCAAGGACTGGTTCGAAGACCCCAAGGAAAAGGAAGCCTTCAAGGCCAAGTATGGCTACGATCTCGACGTGCCGAAGGATTTCAAGGCGCTACGCGACATCGCCGAATTCTTCTACCGGCCGGACCAGAAAAAATACGGCATCGCCATCTACACCGACAATTCCTATGACGCGATGGCGATGGGCTTCGAAAACGCGCTGTTCTCCTTCGGCGGCGAGCTGGGTGACTATAAGACCTACAAGGTCGATGGCTTCATCAACTCCGACAAGGCGATCGCGGCGCTCGACGCCTACAAGGAACTCTACAAGTTCACGCCTCCGGGCTGGGCCAAGTCGTTCTTCGTCGAGGACAACCAGGCGATCACTGAAAACCTGGCCGCGATGAGCATGAACTACTTCGCGTTCTTCCCCTCGTTGATCAACGAGGCGTCGAACCCGAACGCCAAGAACACCGGCTTCTTCGCCAATCCAGCCGGACCTGGCGGCGACCAGTTCGCCGCACTCGGCGGTCAGGGCATCTCCATCGTTTCCTACTCGCAGAAGCAGGAAGAGGCGACGAAGTTCCTGGAATGGTTCATCAAGGACGAGACCCAGAAGAAATGGGCAGCGCTTGGCGGCTACACCTGCAGTGCCGCCGTGCTCAAGTCGCCCGAATTCCAGAACGCCACGCCCTACAACAAGGCGTTCTACGAGACCATGTTCAAGGTCAAGGACTTCTGGGCGGTTCCGGAATACGCGGAACTGCTGCAGCAGCTTAACCAGCGCATCTATCCTTACATGATCGGCGGCGAAGGCACCGCCAAGGAGACGCTGGACGCACTGGCAGCCGACTGGAACGCGACCTTCAAGAAATACGGCCGCGGCCAATAAGTATGAAGTTTCACGGAGGGGGCGTTCGTGCCTCCTCCGTTTCTTTTTCTGATTTTTGAACCGGGAGCAGAGTCTTGGCGACCACGATGATCACCACGCTGGACAGGTCCTCGCGGGCCGCCGCTCGCGGTCTAAGCGACATTTCGATCCGCAATCTCTTCATCATCCCGACGATCCTGTTTCTGATCGTCTTCAACATCTTCCCGCTGATCTATTCGCTGGGCTATTCGTTCACCGATTTCCGCGCCTCGACCAGCGCGGCGGCGAATTTCGTCGGGCTGCAAAATTATCGCGACCTGCTCAGCGATCCCTATGTCTGGTCCAACTTCGCCATTACCGCAAAATACGTCATCATCTCGGTCGCCGGCCAGCTGCTCGTCGGCTTCGGCGTGGCCATGCTGCTCAATCGCGACATTCCGCTCAAGGGCCTGCTGACGACGCTCCTGTTGTTGCCGATGATGCTGTCGATGGCCGTCGTCGGCCTGTTCTGGAAGCTGCTCTACGATCCGTCCTTCGGCATCATCAATTATGCGCTGGGCCTCGGCACCTTCGAATGGCTGTCGGATCCGAAAATGGCGCTCTATGCGGTCGCGCTGACCGACATCTGGATGTGGTCGCCCTTCGTCATGCTGTTGTCGCTGGCCGGCCTGTCGGCCGTGCCCAAGCATCTCTACGAGGCAGCCGCGATCGACAGGGCCGGGCCGTTCTACACCTTCTTCCGCATAACGCTGCCGCTTGTTGCGCCGATCCTGATGATCGCGGTCATCTTCCGCACCATGGAGGCGTTCAAGACCTTCGACCTCGCCTACATCCTGACCAGCCAGCCGACGGCCGAGCTGATCTCGATCCGGCTCTACAAGATGGCGTTCCAGGAATGGCAGACCGGGCGTTCCTGCGCGCTCGCCTACATCGTGCTGATCATGGTGCTGGCGATCACCAACATCTATGTCAAATACCTCAACAAGGTGAAGGAGCGCTGAGATGGCCGCAGTCCGCACTTCTTCCGAAATCACCTTCAACCGGGTCGCCATCGTCGCTGTCCTGCTGGTGACGATCATCTTCCTGGCGCCGATCTACTGGATCGCCTCGACGGCGTTCAAGCCGCGCAACCTCGCCACCACCATTCCGCCGACGGTGGTTTTCCAGCCGGAGATATCGCCCTTCGTCAAGTTGTTCACCAAGCGTTCGCAGCTGCGCAGCCCGCCGTCGCCGGAGGAGTACGCGGCTGCGCCGTGGTGGGAGCGCGTCGTCTTCAATGGAGGCGAAAAGATCGTGCGCGACGGCAAGGGCCAGGTGCAGTGGTCGGGCTATCCGAGCCGTTTCATGAACTCACTGATCGTTGCCATAACCTCGACCGTCCTGGCCGTCGGCATGGGCACCTTCACCGCCTATGGGTTCTCGCGCTTCAAGGTAAAAGGCGAGGCGGACCTACTGTTCTTCATCCTGTCGACACGCATGCTGCCGCCGGTGGTCGTCGCCATTCCGATGTTCCTGATGTACCGGGCGGTCGGCCTCAACGATTCCCATATCGGCCTGATCATCCTTTACACCGCCTTCAACCTGTCCTTCTCGGTGTGGCTGATGAAGGGCTTCATGGACGAGATCCCCAAGGAGTATGAGGAGGCGGCCCTCGTCGACGGCTATACGCGCATGGAGGCCTTCTTCAAGATCGTGCTGCCCGAGGCCGCCACCGGCATCGCCGCCACCGCCGTGTTCTGCTTTATCACGGCGTGGAACGAATATGCCTTCGCACTGATCATGACCAGCCGCCGTGCCCAGACAGCACCGCCCTTCATCCCCAGCCAGATCGGTTCCGGCCTGCCGGACTGGACGGTGATTGCCGCCGGAACCTTCCTGTTCCTGCTGCCGGTCGCGATCTTCACCTTCCTGCTCCGCAACCACCTGTTGCGCGGCATGTCGTTTGGAGCGATCCGCAAATGAGCTTTCGCGACATCAACCAGAAATATCTCGAACCGGGCAGCCAGGTGCTGATGGTGCTCGGTATCATCGCGCTCTGCCAGCCGTGGAACATGCTGCTGCACAGCTATGGCGTGACCATCATCCTGATCGGCCTGATCGGCTTCAACATCACCTCCAAGATCGCGCCGGAGGAGAAGGCCGGCACCGGGCAAGGGGCAAATCCGGGGGCACAGCATTGACCCAGATCGAGCTTCGAGGCGTCCAGAAATATTTCGGCGCCGTCCAGGTCATCAAGGACCTCAACCTGAAGATCAACGACAACGAGTTCATCGTGCTGCTCGGCCAGTCGGGCTGCGGGAAGACGACGACGCTCAGGGCGATTGCCGGGCTGGAGACGATCGACGGCGGCGACATCCTCATCGACGGTAAGCCGGTCCAGCACCTCAAGGCCGCCGATCGCGATATCGCCATGGTCTTCCAGTCGTTCTCGCTCTATCCGCATATGAGCGTCTATGAGAACATCGCCTTTCCGCTCAGGGCGACGCGCAAGAGCAAGGCCGAGATCGACAGCGAGGTGCGCTCGGTCGCCAAGACGCTGCAGATCAGCGATCTCCTCGCCAAGAAACCGTCGGCGCTGTCGGGCGGCGACATGCAGCGCGTGGCGATCGGCCGAGCCTTGGTGCGGCGGCCGAAGGCGATGCTGATGGACGAGCCGATCGGGGCGCTCGATGCCAAGCTGCGCGAGGAGATGCGGGCCGAGATCAAGCGGCTGCACATCAAGCAGGGCTCGACCAGCATCTACGTCACCCACGACCAGATCGAGGCGATGAGCCTCGCCGACCGCATCGTCATCATGCATGAAGGTGTGCTGCAGCAGGTCGGCTCACCGGACGAGGTCTATTCGCATCCGGCGAATCTTTTCGTCGCGCAATTTGTAGGCAGCCCGGTGATGAACGTCGCCGACACTTCGGTGACCGAGAAAGCCTCATCGGCCTCGGTCACCGTCGGCGATGCGGCCGCCGGTTTCGAATTCCCGCGCGCCTTGCTGTCGAAGCTCAACGGCCATGCCGGCAGCCAACTCGCGCTCGGCATCCGGCCGGAAGGCGTCCTCGTCCGCCGCGAAGCCGCCGAGGGATTCTTGCCGGTGGAGACGCAGATCGTCGAGCCGCTCGGGTCTTTCGACATCGTCGACCTCAAGGTCGGCTCCAAGATGCTGCGTGCGCGCACCAAGAGCGGCTTCATCAGCGGCCCCGGCGAAAGGGTCTTCGTCAGAATCGATCCCAGCCAGGCGCATTTCTTCGACACGGCGAGCGGCAAATCGCTGGGAGTGAGACTCTGATGGCCCACATCCAACTCAAGAACATCTCGAAGAAATTCGGCAACCACACCGCCTTGACCGGGCTCGATCTCGACATCGCCGATGGCGAGTTCTTCGTCCTGCTTGGCGAGACCGGCGCCGGCAAGACGACGACGCTGCGCATGATTGCCGGCCTGGAAAAACCGAGCGAAGGCCAGGTCTTCATCGACGGCGTCGATGTCGCCGACTGGGGCGCGGCCGAGCGTGACGTGGCGCTGGTGCTGCAGCAATATTCGCTGTACCCGCGCTATACGGTACGCCAGAACCTCGAATTTCCGCTGAAGCCGAAGATCCGCCGGCTGCCCGATGCCGAGATCAAGGATCGTGTCGACCGCGCGGCCAGGACGCTGAGGATCGAGCATCTGCTCGACCGCAAGACCGACAGGCTTTCAGGCGGCGAGATGCAGCGCGTCTCGATCGGTCGCGCCATCGTGCGCAAGCCGCGGGTATTCCTGATGGACGAGCCGTTGTCGGCGCTCGACGCCAAATTGCGCGAGGCGCTGCGCACCGAATTGAAGAACCTGCAGATGCAGCTTGGCGCCACCTTCCTGTTCGTGACGCATGATCAGATCGAGGCGATGTCGATGGGTGACAAGGTCGGCGTGCTCAACCATGGCCGCATCGTCCAGACCGGCACGCCGTACGAGATCTATAACAATCCGCGCGACACCTACGTGGCAAGCTTCGTCGGCTCGCCGCCGATGAACCTCATCGACGGCAAGCTCGTCAACGGACGTGCGGTGATGGCGCCGCTCAATTTCGAATTGCCGTTTGCGGGGGGTGCCAAGACTTCGGGGGGTACCAAGACTTCGTGGGGGCTAAAGACGGGCGCGGGGGGCCCCCGGGGCCCCGCCGGGGGGGGGGTTTTTGGCGGGGGCGGGGTTGTGGAGACACCCGCGCCCGGGGGCGGGGGGGGGCGGGGGGGGGGCAACCCAAGCGGGGGCTACTTCATGGCGCGGCCGGGGGG